>NZ_QQWY01000040.1:0-44256 GCF_003950455.1 Sphingomonas sp. ABOLE | reverse complement strand
GCTCCTCGAGCCCATCGGCAACATCCCGCCTGCCGAAGCCGAAGCGAACTACTATGCTGCCGCTGAGCAGATCGTTATGGCGGCGTGACTCACATCTAATGGCCTCCGGCAAACCCGGCGCGGTTCAGACCGGCTATGCTCGCAGAACGATGACCTTCGACCCTAAAGCCATCACAGGCATCATCCTAGGAGCAAGGTGCCCTGACGCTGTCGTAGATCATGCGAAGGGGTTGGCCGCGTCTCATGGTTTGCATGTTGCGCAGATGGTCCCGGATGAAAGTACGTTCCAGCTCATCTTGCAGGACGTTGATCTTACATGAACTCGGGCGCAGTGGCTCATCAGAAGTCCTCAGTTCCGCGTTCTGCCTTGAAAGCCTAGCAGGTCGACGAACTGATGGGGGTGCTCCGCAAATGAGCGCCTGATGATCGCAGTGGCGCGCACGCACCAGTTTGTGCAATGTGCCGCTGTGGCTGGGATAAACCCCGAGATCCTGATCTGGGCACGCGAGACTGCTGGTCTCGATCTGGAGACGGCTGCGCGCAAGATCGACCTGGGCGCAGCGCGTGGGGTATCTGGCGCTGAGCGCCTAGCCGCAATGGAGGCTGGCGAACTCGTCCCCAGCACCTCTCTCCTTCGTCGAATGGCCGATAAATATCGGCGCCCAATGCTAACTTTCTACCTCCCAAAGGTGCCCGCTCCGCCGGAATTGGGTCAGGATTTCCGAACTCTGCCCGATCAGGGCGACGAGTCCAACGTGCTGCTCGCGAGCTTACTCCGAGACGTTAAGGCTAGGCAGGCCCTCGTGCGAGAGACCCTCGAGGACGACGAAGACGCGATCGAGGTCGAATTTATCGGTTCCGGCAAGAGGATCCTCGACGCCGCCGAACTCGGCCGAGCGATAGCTCGCGCGATCGGATTTGATCGGGCTGAGTACCGAGCAAGAGCGAAAGGAGAGGAGGCGTTTGCTTACCTTCGGTCGTTGGTTGAGGCCAAGGGGGTTTTCGTTTTGCTTGCAGGTGACTGCGGGCACTGGTCCACGGCGATTGACGTCAGGATCTTCCGCGGGTTCGCGATTGCCGATCCGCTTGCGCCGTTCATTGTGATCAACGACCAGGACGCGAAATCGGCTTGGGCGTTTACCCTTCTCCACGAGCTCGCGCACCTACTTCTCGGCGAAACAGGTGTCAGCGGCGGCACGCCGGCAGCTGGTGTCGAGCAATTGTGCAATGATGCTGCCGCAGCGGTGCTAGTGGACCGCGCCGAGATTGGTAACCTGCGGGGACGCTTAGGAGGCGGGGGTGGCGACCTCGATGTAATTGCAGCGTTCGCTGACAACGCCAACATCAGTCATTCCATGGTAGCCTATCAGCTGTTTCGCGCGGGCGTCGTCGATGAGGCTCGCTGGACAGAGCTGCGGGACAGGTTTCGCGCACTCTGGCTTGGGCAAAAGGATCGCGAGCGACAAAGAAATCGTGGCAAAGCCGGCGGTCCCAACTGGTACGTCGTGCGCCGGCACCGGCTCGGTTCTGCGCTGTTGGCGCTCGCGCGCCAGGGGATGGCCGACGGCTCCTTAACGCCAACGCGCGCCGCTACTATGCTTGGGGTGAAGCCGATGAACGTCTACCCGCTTCTGGCTGAAGCACGGCGAGCCCCGAACTGATGCTCTATCTGCTGGACGCCAACGCGCTAATTACCGCGCACAACACTTGGTACGGTCAAAAGCGGGTTCCCGAGTTTTGGAGCTGGCTCATTCATCATGGTGCAGCGGGCACCATAAAGCTGCCCCAAGAGATCTACGCCGAGGTGGAGGCCGGAAAAGACGAGCTCGCGGCTTGGATGCGTGATGCGGTCACGAAACAGGCACTAATGTTCGACGAGGACAGCGACCTGGAGGCGGTTCAAACTGTGCTGGCCCGCTATGGTGATCCGCTGACGGAAGACGACATGATTAGGATCGGGCAAGACCCGTTCCTCATCGCGGCCGCCATCGGTAAAGCGGACCGCTGCGTTGTCACTGCCGAGGTCTCGAAGCCAAATCGGACTGGCGCGCGTCGACATGTCCCCGATGTTTGTGGAGATTGTGGTGTCAGCTGGATCAGTCCTGTGACCTTCATCGCCGAGCTCGACTTCTCGACGGATTGGGATTCTATGGATAAGCTGGTGGGATGATTGCGGTGGAACGTCGCTAACGCATTTTGCTGCTGATTTCGCCATTGCTTCATCTGGGCGGGGAGCATTGTATGAATGCGCGGACCGAAATCATCCCGGACAACGCTAAAAGTGCCATCCTTGGGGAGTCAGCGCGCTATTCGTTTTGGGCTTCCGCTGAACATCTAGCGTTGATTTCAAGCCTAGTTGGAGGCTTTCTCGTTTTCTGCGGCATGGGATATTACAAGCGACTCTTTGCGGAGTTTGCTTTGGACCCTGGGTTGGTGGAGATAAGCAACTTTCAGTTGATTGCTAAGGGAGTAGACTGCTCCTTTTACTCCCTAATTCAACTTGTCGTGAGAAACTGGTACCGCTGGGGGCTGAGCATTGTCATAGGATCTGTCATTGGCCTCATCCTAATCGCGTGCCTTTGGCACCGCGGAGGTATGGCTCTTTTGGATCGGATTGAGCCCGTAAACGCCCGCGTAGGTCGATGGACAATGACAATCCTCAAGTGGAACTTCGCGATTCTGTTGGCCTCGACAGGATTCCTCGCCGGCTCAAATGGAGGCGGCGCCCAAGCCTCATATTTGCAGCAGGTGCGGGCTAACCCGACAAACTGTTATGCCCTAGATGGAAAGCTCTATTCGGGCGTTATTTTAGCTCAGGATCGTCAAAGAACGGTGCTGATACGGCCTGACCGGACTATGATTGTAGATAATTCGAAGTTAAACTACGTTATTGCTTGTGATCGGTACTAATTGTTCAGTGTCTTCGATCTCGTAGGGAAAACGGGGCCGCGGACTCGCATTTTGGTGGATGGGTAAGGTCGCTGCAGCTGAAGTACATCGGCGTACGTGCCGCGGAGCCAGCGCTCAGCGTCCGCCGGGTCTAGGATGGTGATCATAGCCTTCGGGTGGATGGGCTCAACCAGTTCATTTGCGTCACACGTCACCATCGTGAAGCCGGGGCCGTCGACGGTTCGCTGCCAAAATCCCGCTACGGCGAATATCGGCTGATCGGCAACGCTGAACCACATCTCGCCCTTCAGCGGCGGCTTGCCGTCCCCGAGATCGTGCTTCTCTGGGGTGAACTCGGCGAACTCGGTTATCGGGATGATGCACCGGTTCTCCGGCGTCTCAGCGAGCCGGCGCCACTGCGGGAGCTTGAGGTTCCTCACGTTCGTCATCGGGTAGGCGGCTTGTCCGCCGAGGACGTCCCAGGTCATCACGTCCCAAGCCCGTTTCCCGTCCTGGTCGCGGATGACATAGTTCCGCGACTTCGGCCGCAGCTCCACCGGGTCGAACCGGTTGTCTCGAGGGCGCTCGGTAAACAGCTCGGCCGCAGATCCAAACAGCGTTTCGGGTTCACCGCGATAGCGGGCTCTATTGCACATGGGGCCAAGCTAGCATCCGGATTCTCATCTGCAACGTTGTCTATGCCGTCTCGACGGCGCTGCTCTGGAATGGTGGCCGTTCGCCGGTCGCATCACGGGACGAAGCAGCATGACCGAAGCTGCGACAGCGACAGGCGACGAACAAGTGGGGGAGGAAGCATCAGGCGCTTTCAGCATGAAGCCACTGATGTTCGAGACCTTCGTCTGCTCGATGGCGATGATGTCGTTCGTGGCGCTCGCGGGCCCCATCGCGCGCGTGCTTGGCCTCGAGCCATGGCAGGTCGGCGGGGCGATGACCGCGTCGGGCATCGCCTGGATGATCATGGCGCGGTTCTGGGGCGGCCTTAGCGATCGGCGCGGCGCTCGTCGCTTGACGGCTTGATTGGATCGGGGGCGCCGCGATCAAGCGTTACCGCTCGGTTAGAGAATGGGATGACCAAATTATCGCTGCAACTTTGCCATCGCTTCCACTTCGATGGTTGTAAGCTCGTCGATTGTCAGGTCGAGCGCAGAGCGCTGCGTCTTCAAGTCGACCAACCTTTCCCGGATGCGGGCAATCAATCGCTCCATTTGCTCCTTATGCTCGGGATCGGCATCGTAGAGATCGAGAAACTCCTTGATTTCCTTGATGGAGAAGCCAAGGCGTTTGCCGCGCAAAATCAGCTGTATGCGTCCGATCTCACGCCTGGAATATGCCCGGGTACTGCCTACCCGTTGAGGGGCGATAAGCCCCTCCTTTTCGTAGAAGCGTAGCGTGCGAAGTGTCAGTCCGAGTTCCTGAGCGACATCCTGGATGCCGTACACTTGTAAATCCGCATCCTTTGCGCGGGTTCTCCCCTTGTGCGTGGGGTTGTCGCGATCCGCGTCCTTAAGCGTTTCATCGTCCTCGGCGAGGTGGAGCGAGTTCCCCATGCCATCCACTCCCTGTCCTCCAATCACGGCTACCCTACCACTCAAGCGCATAAGCCTCGTAGCTTGACAGGGGATAGAGGCTCAGGCGAGCTTTTTGTTCTCCTCCTCGATCAAATCCTTCTTCGAAAGTTTGCCGATCAACGTCTTGGGCAGGCTGTCCCGGAATGCGAAGGCCTTGGGCATCTCGATCTTGCTGAGGCGATCCTGCAAAAAGACCTTGAGTTCATCGACGGTCAGGTTCGATCCCTCGTGCAGCGCGATGAACAACTTGGGAGATTGACCTCTGTAGGCGTCAGGAATCGCGATTGCGATCGCCTCCTTTACCGCCGGGTGCTGGTAGGCCGCATCCTCGATGATCCGGGGATATACATTATATCCGCCACAGAAGATGATGTCCTTGATGCGGTCGACGAGGAAGAGATAGCCATCCTCATCAAAATAGCCGATATCGCCGGTTCGTAGCGCGCCATCGACGAAGACAGCACTGGTTTCTGCAGGGCGCTGCCAATAGCCCTTCATCACCTGAGGGCCGCGGGCGCACACTTCTCCGCGTTCTCCCTGGGGAAGAATCCGCGAGGGATTCTCCGGATCTCGGATCTCGATGATGGTGCCGGGGAAACTTGGGCCGCAGCTATTGTCCTTCACCGTCCCAAACAACGGGTTGCAGGCGATGATCGGGGCGGTTTCGGAGAGCCCATATCCTTCCACGACCCTGGCACGCGTGCGTGCCTCGAACTCCTCGCGTACCTCGAGCGGGAGCGGTGCGCCGCCGGATATACAGGCGCGCACGGCCGAGAGATCGGGTATCTCGTCGTCCGGAAGCGCGTTCAGGGCAACATAGATCGTAGGCACGCCGAAGAACTGTGTCGGCGGCTTGCGCTTCATCGTGTTGAGAACCTGCTTCATCTCAAACCGTGGCAGCAGGACGATTTCGGCGCCGATTTCGACTGAGAAGTTGAGCACCGTCGTGAGTGCGAAGACGTGAAACATGGGCAGGACGCCGAGAGTTCTCTCCTGCTGCGGGCGAAGTCCTCCCACATGCACCACCATCTGGGCGCTGTTCGCCGTGAGGTTGGCGTGGGTCAGCATTGCGCCCTTGGGCACGCCGGTTGTGCCTCCGGTATATTGAAGGACCGCGACATCATCAGGGTGACGTTCTACCGCGTCAGGTTCGGCATCATGGGCGAGAAGCGCCTTGAGCCGGACATGAAGGCCTTCGTCGAGTATCCGCGCGTGGTCTTTTCGCTTGAATAGCGCAAAGCCCAGGCCTTGCAGCCAGGGCAGCATATCCCTCATGCCGCACAACACGATCTTGTCCAGCCCGGCACGTGGCGCGACGGCTTGCACTTTCTCGTGGATTATCCGGACGTCCGGTACCGCCATCATGCGCGTTCCCGAGTCCCGGATCTGATGCTCCAGTTCGCGCTCCGTGTAGAGCGGGTTGAAGTTGACCACGATCGCACCCACGCGCAGCGCCGCGAAGTACAATATCGCGAAATAGGGGCAGTTCGGCAGGCACAGGCCGAACCGATCGCCCTTGCGCAGCCCCTGATCCTGCAATCCACGTGCTGCACGGCGAACGAGTTGCCCCACCTGCGCATAAGTCCAGGTTCGCCCGAGAAAGTCGATGGCGACGCGTTCGGGATAAAGGTTCAACGCATTGTCGAGGAGGTCGGTCAGGAGCCGTGGCGGAATTGCCGGTTCCGGTATCGACGGGAAGGCGCTGATGGCGGGCTGGGGCATGGCGATCTCCAGCATCAGAAGTGGAAACGTCCGCCGAGCGACAGCACGACGGCGTGCGCGTCCTCGAGCTTGCCGTCCATCAGGATCGGCGTCTGCACGGCCGTGCCGGCATAGGCCGCTGTCGTGCGATCAATAGTCGTATCCTTGAACGTAATATACGCTGCGCCCGCATCGAGCGTGAACCGGGAAGACACGGCATAGCTTGTGCCGGCAGCGAAATTCCAACGGTTGCTGTCAGGCACTCGAGCGTCCCGATTGCCGTTGCGCGTCGGGGTCTGGGCGTGTTGAACGCCGGCACGAACGGTCCAGGCTGGTGTGACCGCGTAATCGATGCCGCCTGCGAAGCTCCAAGTGTCCCGGTAATTTTGCGGGATTGAAACGTTGAGCGGCGCGCCGAGCCGGATAGCGTCGAATTTCGACCAACCCATGCGGGTCACCTGACCGTTGAGGGTGACCTTGGGCGACACCGCCACGCGCGCTCCGAAGATCGCCTGCCAGGGGGTCTCGAACGTGGCGTTTGCATTCACTACGCTGTTTTGCCCGGCGAGCGGACCAAGAAGACCGGTCGTCGTCACCGAACCGTCGAGATTATGCTTCACGCTCGACTTGTAGCTGGCGCCCAGTTGCATGGGGCCGGCGCGATATTGCAGCCCGGCCGACCAGCCAAGATCCCAACCATTGCCTTTCAGCTCCTGGTGGCCGTCGGCGAGAAGAGGCGATAGGTTCGGCAGATAGTTGGACAATGATGCGTCGGCATATTCGATATTAAGCGCGGCGCCGATGCTAAGATTTGGCGTAACGAGGTAGGCGATCGATGGCTGGATGTCGTATGTTCGCAGCTTGGTCTTGTCGGCGCTATACCGTGCCCAGCTGTCGGCATCATAATTGGTTGTGAAGCTATAAGGGGAGGCGACGGTCAGCCCCAAAGCGAGCCGTGATGTCAGGCCGACGGCTATCGCGCCGGAGGGTAGTACGCCATTATTGATCGGATCACGAGAGCGTTGGCTCCCGCCTACAGCCGCAGCCGACTGCCCGGGACGGACAATGAGCGTGTTGACATTGTCAACCGACCCTTTGGGAAGGATTACGCTTACGGCCTGGTGGGCATCGACTCCTTCCATGCCGGCGATCGCAGCCGGATTCCACCAGAGGGACTGTACGCCCTGGTCGGCGACCTCGCCCGAAAAGGCTCGTCCGGCACCTCTGGACGATTGTTCCTGAAGGTAAAAGGCCTGCGCGCTCGCGGCTTGCGGCGCGAGCAATCCAGCCGCCACGGCCGATGTTGCGATCCCAACTTTCCAATTTTTGCCTGCCACGCCCATCTCCCCTTTCGTGATTGTCAAATTCCTCGTGCTTATCGAAGGCGCGTCCATGTCTGCGTCTTGCACAGGGGCCAGACGATGCAGCCCTTGAGGCGCAAATGATCCCGATCGGCTAACGTGACCGTCGCGCTGTATGTACCGCCATCCTCAGCGTTGTAGATGGAACCACCCGACCAACTGCCCGACTTCCACGTAAAACCCTGCAGAATCTGCAATCCACGAAGCGGACGACCGCGCAACGCAGCGGTCTTGTTCTTTTCGTCACGTAGTTCGGGGTTGGCTTTGATCCCGTCGGAACTGATCAAGGCACCGCAGATCGATTGCCCGCAGCGGGTGATTTCCACGACGCCATGACGGCTCTCGGTTTGCCAGCGACCGACAACGGCGTCGGCGGGCAATGCAGTGCTCGAAGCCAGTAGTGTCAGAATGATCGACATTGTTCCTCTCCGCGCGCCTTCAGGCGACCGTCTGTTTCACGTCTGGAGCCAATATGCGGCAAATCAGCGTCCCATAACCATCTCAATGACGTATAGGTAAGTCAATAGCTCAATGCGTCATCAAAATGCCTATTAGGTTGTGTGCGAATTGGAGGGGTCAGGCGCTGCTGGCCCCGTCGTCAGGGTTCGGGCGTGTTCGTGTGTGACGCCGTCAAGCTATTGATCTGTGCGTGCCTTCAAGCAAGGAAAGATTGCGATAATTGCCCAGTTCCTGAATGCGCTGGATGGAACGCGACACTTCGCCGTCAGCCGCCCCGTTCGCGGCAACGACCAGGCGCCCGTAGCCGCCGGCGTGAATGCGAAAGTCGCTCCAGATCCGGACGCTATCCCCGATGATGCAGGAGACGAGATGGCCCGGATGGAAGTCGGCCCGATCGACAACCGGCTCGGCGTAGCTATCGTTCGCCACAACGACGATGTGGGTTGCGCGGATGACCAGGCCCGGCAGCGTTTCCATCCACTGCAAGGTATCACTGAAGGGGCCGACGTCGGGAGCAGACCAGAACTGCGCGTCCGCGCTGACCGAGGTTGACGTTAGCGTCGTGGTGACCGCTTCACTGTGCCTTTCCCAGGCCAGCCGCCCGTTGGCGGACCACTCCGTTTCCAGGTGGCGCCGGTTGCGATCGATTCCAGAGGCGCATCGCTGCTCCAGGATCAGCCATTCCTTCTCCCGGTCATTCTCATCGACCAGGCGAATCGTCTGAAATGCCATGGCGGGCAATTCGAGTGCAGGAAAACGGCGCAGATGCATTTCGCCGACGATCTGACGCCGGAGGGGATGCTCAGAAAATCGCATGTGTGCGCCTTCGAAAACAGGTGCAGTGGCGCTTGGGGAGAGGCGCAGCCGTCGATAAGACGGGCGCGAGCATCATCGCCGGGATGAGAGTGCGCGGTTTTTCACTGGCGAGCATCCGTACGTTCCTCGGCCAAGACCTCCGATATCAAGCCTCCCGGGAACCGGTGCATGACGATTCCCTCGACGGCGTGAGAAGAGTGCCAAAGATTTTAGTTGACGTAAACGTCATTTCACGCACCATTAGGTAATCAGATGTCCGATTCCCTGGAGAGGCTATCATCGATGCGTAATGTGGTTGTTGCGGGCTATGCCCGGTCCCCCTTTCACCTGGCAGGCAAGGGCGCGCTGGCGCGCGTCCGCCCTGACGATCTGGCCGCTCAGGTCATTCGCGGACTGATTCAGCAGACCGGCGTGAAGGCCGAAGATATCGAGGATATCGTGCTGGGCTGCGCTTTTCCTGAAGGCGAGCAGGGCTTCAACATCGCGCGCCTTATCGGTCTTCTCGCCGACCTGCCGCTCTCTGTCGGCGGCATGACCGTTAATCGCTTCTGCGGATCGTCGATGAGCTCGGTCCACATCGCTGCGGGCCAGATTCAGCTTGGCGCCGGCGAGGCCTTCATCTGCGCGGGCGTGGAGTCGATGAGCCGCGTGCCGATGATGGGGTTCAATCCGCTGCCGAACCCCGAGCTCGCGAAGAAGAGCGCCGCCTATATGGGCATGGGCGACACGGCGGAGAATATCGCGACCAAATATCAGATCACCCGTGCCCAGCAGGAAGCCTTTGCGGTCGCCAGTCAGGACAAGGCGGCCGCGGCTATCGCGGCCGGCAAGCTCGAGGCCGAGATCGTGCCGATCACGACCAAGGCGGGCGTGGTCGACAAGGATGGCACGCCGCGTGCCGGCACGACGACGGAAACCCTCGCCGGGCTGAAGCCGGCCTTCAGCCAGGACGGCACGGTAACGGCGGGAACGTCCTCGCCGCTGACCGATGGCGCAAGCGCAATCCTGGTCACGAGCGAGGATTATGCGCGCGCGCATGGACTGCCGATCCTTGCCCGCATCAAGTCGGTTGCTGTCTCTGGCTGCCAGCCGGAGATCATGGGCATCGGACCGGTCGAGGCCTCGCGCAAGGCGCTGCAGCGGGCGGGGCTCAGTGTGGACCAGCTTGACGTTGTCGAGCTCAACGAAGCCTTTGCGAGCCAGTCACTGGCCTGCATCAGCGACCTGGGGCTTGACCAGTCGAAGGTCAATCTGGACGGCGGCGCCATCGCGATAGGCCACCCTCTGGGGGCGACCGGTGCGCGGATCGTGGGCAAGGCCGCGGCTCTGCTGAAGCGCGAAGGCGGCAGCTATGCGCTTGCCACCCAGTGCATCGGCGGCGGTCAGGGCATCGCCACCGTGCTGGAGGCGGCGGAATGAGCGAGCAGGCCATCAAGCCAGTCGGCGCCCCGCCGGAAACCATCAAAAAGGTCTGCGTGATCGGCGCAGGCGTCATGGGCGCCGGCATCGCAGCGCAGGTCGCCAATGCCGGCGTGCCGGTGCTGCTGCTCGATATCGTGCCCAAGGAGGGCGGCGATCGTGACGCCGTGGCGAAGGGTGCGGTCGCGAAGATGCTGAAGACCGATCCGGCGCCCTTCATGTCGAAGGCTGCGGCGAAGCTCGTTGAAACGGGCAATATCGACGACCATCTCGAGCGGGTGGCCGAATGCGACTGGATCGTCGAGGCGATCGTCGAACGGCTCGACATCAAGCAGGCGCTCTACGCCAAGCTCGAGCAGCTCAAGCGTCCGGGCACGGCGGTATCGTCCAATACCTCGACGATTCCGCTTGGCCATCTGGTCGAGGGGCGGGACGATCAGTTCAAACAGGACTTCCTGATCACCCATTTCTTCAATCCGCCGCGCTACATGCGGCTCATCGAAATCGTGACCGGCCCCGACACTGATACGGCTGTGGCGAGGCGCGTCTCGGATTTCGTCGATCGAAAGCTCGGCAAGCGCATCGTGCCGGCGCGGGACACGCCGGGCTTCATCGCCAATCGCATCGGTACCTACTGGCTGGCCGTCGCGATCAATGCCGCGATGGACCAGGGGCTGACGGTGGAGGAAGCCGACCAGATCGGCGGAAAGCCGATGGGCGTGCCCAAGACCGGCATTTTCGGCCTTGTCGATCTCGTTGGCGTCGACCTCATGCCGCTGCTCACGAAGAGCCTGTCCTCGACGCTGCCGGCAGGTGACGCCTATTTCGACACGGTGAGGCCGATGCCGCTCGTCGACAGGATGATCGCGGAAGGCTTTACCGGGCGGAAGGGCAAGGGCGGTTTCTACGCGTTCGACAAGGCGACGAAGACCAAGAAAGCGCTCGATCTCGCGACCGGCGAATATCGCGTATCGGTGAAGCCGGCTTCCTTGCCGGGCCGGGCCGAGAAGGACCTGGCAGCATTGGTTGCTGCGCCCGGCAAGGTCGGCGCCTATGCCTGGGAAATTCTCGGCAAGGTTCTTTCCTATGCCGCGAGTCTGGTCGGTGAAGCTGCGGACAACATCGTCGGCATCGATGACGCGATGAAGCTCGGCTACAACTGGAAGTTCGGGCCGTTCGAACTGATCGATCGCCTCGGGCCGGGCAAGCTCGCCGAACGGCTGGCCGCCGAGGGGCGGGATGTTCCCGCGATCCTCAAGGTAGCCGGAGATCGGCCTTTCTACCGGGTGCAGGACGGCCGTCGGCAATATCTCGATGCCGCCGGCGACTATCATGATGTCGTGCGGCCCGAGGGCGTGCTGCTGCTGGAAGACATCAAGCTCCATAGCCAGCCGATCCTCAAAAATGGTTCGGCGGCACTCTGGGATGTCGGCGACGGCGTTGCCTGCCTTGAGTTCACCGGCAAGATGAACGCGCTCGACGGCGATGTGATGAAGCTGATCGGTCAGGCGATCCCGGTCGTGCAGGACAAGTTCAAGGCGCTCGTCGTCTATAATGAGGGCAGCAATTTCTCCGCCGGCGCCAATCTCGGTCTTGCTCTGTTCGCACTGAACATCGCGGCATGGGGCGAGATCGAAAAGCTCGTCGCGGGCGGGCAGCAGGCCTACAAGGCGCTCAAATATGCGCTGTTCCCGGTCGTGAGCGCTCCGGCCGGCATGGCATTGGGCGGCGGTTGCGAGATCCTGCTCAACAGTGATGCCGTGCAGGCCCATGCCGAAAGCTATGTGGGTCTGGTCGAGTGCGGCGTGGGTCTGATCCCTGGCTGGGGCGGATGCGGTGAAATGATCGATCGCTGGCGCTCCAGTCCCGGCATGCCCAAGGGGCCGATGCCGGCCGTAGCCAAGGTCTTCGAGACGGTATCGACAGCCACTGTGGCAAAGTCGGCCGCCGAGGCGAAGGAGCATGGCTTCCTGCGTCCCTCGGACGGCATTACGATGAACCGGGACCGTCTGCTGGCGGACGCCAAGGCGAAGGCACTGGAACTGGCCGACGGTTACAAACCGCCTGTGGCTCCGGAATTCCGCTTGCCTGGCGCGGGAGGCAAGTCCGCTCTTTCGATGGCTGTCGAAGGCTTCCAGGCCCGTGGCCTCGCCACATCTTACGATGGTGTCGTATCCGGCGCGCTCGCCGACGTCCTGACGGGCGGCGAGAAGGATCTCATCGACATCGTGACCGAAGAGGATCTGCTGGCGCTCGAGCGCAAGGCCTTCATGCAACTGGTGCGCGACCCGCGGACCCAGGCGCGCGTCGAGCAGATGCTCGTCACCGGCAAGCCGCTGCGTAACTGATTGGCGGCCGGCGGCCGGATGGCCGACCGGTCAGGAGATATAAATATGCAAGTCTATGACGCCCCGTTGCGCGACATGCGCTTCGTGCTCAACGAACTCCATGCCGATGACGGCTTCGGGGATATTCCCGCGCTGTCGGAGTTCACACCGGATCTCACCGATGCGATCCTCGAGGAGGCGGCGCGCTTCTGTCGCGACGTCCTGTTGCCGATCAACCGGTCGGGCGACGAGGAGGGGTGTCATCTGGAAAACGGCGTCGTGCGGACGCCGGCGGGGTTCCCCGAAGCCTATAAGCAGTTCGCCGAAGGTGGCTGGACCGCGCTCGCATCCGATCCGGAATGGGGTGGGCAGGGGCTGCCGGAAGCGGTCAACAAGCTGGTCGAGGAGATGATCTGCTCGTCCAACCTCTCCTTCGGCCTCTACCCGGGCCTCACCCATGGTGCCACCACTGCGATCGAGGGCCATGGCAGTGACGCGCTCAAGCAGGCCTACCTGCCCAAGATGGTGAGCGGCCAGTGGTCCGGCACGATGTGCCTGACCGAGCCTCATTGCGGTACCGATCTCGGGCTCCTGCGCAGCCGCGCGGTCCCGCAGGGCGATGGCAGCTACAAGGTCACCGGCTCCAAGATCTTCATCTCCGCCGGTGAGCATGACCTGACCGAGAATATCATCCATCTCGTGCTCGCCCGCCTGCCCGACGCCCCCAAGGGCGTGAAGGGCATCAGCTTGTTTCTCGTCCCCAAATATCTGCCCAGGGAGGACGGTACTCCCGGTCAATCGAACGGCGTCGCCTGCGCCGCGATCGAGCACAAGATGGGTCTCAAGGCGTCGGCGACGTGCCAGATGAACTTCGATGATTCGATCGGCTGGATCGTCGGTGAGCCTGGCAAGGGCATGGCCGCCATGTTCACGATGATGAACACGGAGCGTGTCTCCGTCGGCATCCAGGGCCTGGGTGTGGGCGAGGCGGCGTATCAGGCGGCGGCCTGGTATGCGAAAGATCGTATTCAGGGTCGGGCGCTCTCGGGACCCAAATATCCCGATCAGGCAGCCGATCCGATCATCGTTCACCCCGATGTTCGCCGCATGTTGATGACCATGCGGGCTTATAATGAGGGATGCCGGGCGCTCTCGGCCTGGGTCTCGCGCGCCCTGGACGCGGAAAAACATTCTCCCGAACCCGAAGTGCGCCAGCGTGCGAGTGACTTCATTGCGCTCATGACCCCCGTCGTCAAAGCGCTCTTCACCGACCTTGCGTTCGACAGCGCGAACCTTGCGGTCCAATGCTATGGTGGCCACGGCTACATCCGCGAAAGCGGCGTCGAGCAATATGCCCGCGATGCCCGGATCACCATGATCTATGAGGGGACGAACGGCGTTCAGGCGCTCGATCTCGTCGGCCGCAAGCTCGGCGCCCATATGGGCCGCTATCTGCGCAGCTTCTTCCATCCGGTGTCGGCTTTCATCGAGGAAAACAACGTCGACGGACCGATGAAGCCGATGATCGAGGCGCTCGCCAAGGCGTTCGGGGCGCTGCAGCTTTCGACGGCCACGGTCGCGCAGCGGGCGCTCAAGGATCCCGAAGAGGCGGGCGCGGCGTCGGCGGACTATCTGCGTCTGATGGGCCTGGTGGCCATGGGCTATTGCTTTGCCAAGGCGACCAAGATCGCAGGCTTGCAGCTCTTCTTCGGCAGCGAGGACAAGCGCTTCTACGATGCCAAGATCAAGACGGCGACGTTCTTCTTCGAGCGTATCCTGCCTCAGGCGACCGCCAGCTTCCTGGCGATCAAGGCAGGCAAGAAGTCGCTGATGGCGCTGGAAGACGACGTGTTTTGACGCTTCCGGCAAGCCTCGAAAAGCGGCTGGCCATTCCAGCCATCGTTGCGCCGATGTTCCTTGTGTCGGGACCGGACCTTGTCGTCAGTTGCTGCGAGGCGGGACTGCTTGGTACTTTCCCGGCGCTCAACCAGCGCACCAGTCAAGGTTTCGGTGAATGGCTGGATGAAATCGAGGAGCGGCTGGCTCCCATGCCGGGAGCGGCGCCCTTCGGCGTCAACCTCATCGTCCATAAGAGCAATCCGGAGGCTCGACGCCGATCTGGAACTGATCGTTCGGCACCAGGTGCCATTGGTCATCACCTCGCTCGGCGCCATCGCGGATCTTGTCCAGGTGGTTCAGGGCTATGGCGGGCTGGTCTTTCACGACGTGACGAACGTGCGTCATGCGGAAAAGGCGCTCGAAGCTGGCGTCGACGGTCTGATCGCGGTCGCTGCCGGCGCGGGGGGACATGCCGGCACGATGAGCCCGTTCGCACTGGTTGACGAGATACGGCGCTTCTTCCAGGGGCCGCTGGCGCTTTCCGGCGCCATCACGCGCGGCCACCAGATCGCGGCCGCGCAGATGATGGGGGCCGATCTTGCCTATATCGGATCCCACTTCATCGCGTCGGAAGAGAGTCTCGCCTCGCCGGCACAGAAAGACATGGTGATCGGGGCCGGACCAGCGGATATCGTCTATACGGACCGGGTCACCGGCGTCGGGGCCAATTTTCTCCGGCCCTCGCTGGAAGCCGCGACTCTCCCTGAGCCACATGGCGCGCTTTCGGTTTCGGAGGAGGCCAAGGCCTGGAAGACGATCTGGTCGGCAGGCCACGGTGTCGGCGCTACCACTGCCGTCCAACCGGCCCGATCCATCTGTGAGAGACTCATTGCCGAATATCAGGCGGCATTACAATCAGAGTAGGATTGATCCATGAAGGTGCTTGTGCCCGTCAAGCGGGTTATCGATTATAATGTGAAACCGCGCGTGAAGGCGGATGGGACGGGCGTCGATTTGGCGAACGTGAAGATGTCGATGAACCCGTTCGACGAGATCGCCGTCGAAGAGGCTATCCGCCTCAAGGAAAAGGGAGTCGCGACCGAAATCGTGGTGGTGTCGATCGGCGTCGCCAAGGCGCAGGAAACGCTGCGCACCGCGCTCGCCATGGGGGCCGACCGCGCGATCCTCGTCCAGACTGACGATGAGGTCGAGCCGCTCGCCGTCGCCAAGATCCTGAAGGCCATCGCCACCGAGGAGGCTCCAGGCCTGGTGATCCTCGGCAAGCAGGCCATCGACGATGATGCCAATCAGACCGGCCAGATGCTGGCAGCCCTTCTCGGTTGGGGGCAGGGCACATTCGCCAGCAAGGTCGAAGTATCGGGCGAGACTGTCGCGGTGACCCGTGAGGTGGATGGCGGTCTGGAGACCGTAAGCCTCAAACTGCCGGCGATCGTGACGACCGATCTGCGTCTCAACGAACCGCGCTATGCGAGCCTGCCCAATATCATGAAGGCCAAATCCAAGCCGCTGGCGACGAAGACGCCGGCCGATCTCGGTGTTGAGATCGCCTCGCGCCTCAAGACGCTCAAGGTGACCGAACCCCCCAAGCGCTCGGCGGGCATCAAGGTGGCCGACGTCGATGAATTGGTCGCCAGGCTCAAGGAAATGGCGATTTGATAAACTTTCAAACGCGCCGAACTTGCCGAACCTCTCCCATGCAAGTGACGGCGCACCCCGCTTCATCCTGTGCGCACAGAGATGAAGCGGGGGCGGATTTCTCGGAGAATAAGTTATGAATACGCTCGTCTGGGTTGAACATGACAATGCGTCGGTCAAGGATGCGACGCTATCGGCCGTCACCGCCGCTGCCAAACTTGGTGAGGTCCATCTGCTGGTTGCCGGTGCGGGCATCGGCGGCGTGGCCGAGGCTGCTGCGAAGGTCGCGGGTGTCGCCAAAGTCGTAACGTTCGACGATGCGGCGTTCAAACACGCTTTGCCCGAGAATGTCGCGCCGGCCGTCGCGGACCTGATGCGCGGCTATGACGCGTTCGTGGCGCCTTCCACTTCGAATGGCAAGAACATCGCGCCGCGCGTGGCGGCCTTGCTTGATGTGATGCAGGTCAGCGACATCCTGTCGGTGGAAAGCGCTGACACGTTCACGCGTCCCATCTACGCGGGAAATGCGATCGCGACGGTCCAGTCGTCTGATGCAAAGAAGGTTATCACGGTGCGTGGCACAGCCTTCGAGAAGGCGGCCCGCGAGGGTGGCTCGGCCAGTATCGAGGCTGCGACGGGCACGGATGCGGGACTTTCCAGCTTCGTGGGTGCCGAGATCGCCCAGTCCGAGCGCCCGGAACTCACCTCGGCCAAAATCATCGTCTCGGGCGGGCGAGCGCTGGGCTCGGCCGGGCAGTTTCATGGCGTGATCGATCCGCTGGCCGACAAGCTGGGCGCGGGTGTGGGCGCAAGCCGCGCAGCGGTCGATGCTGGCTATGCGCCCAACGATTTTCAGGTCGGCCAGACCGGCAAGATCGTGGCGCCGGAAGTCTATGTCGCCGTCGGCATATCGGGTGCGATTCAGCACCTTGCTGGCATGAAGGATAGCAAGACCATCATCGCGATCAACAAGGATGAGGACGCGCCCATCTTCCAGGTCGCCGATATCGGCCTGGTCGGCGACCTCTTCAAGATCGTTCCTGAACTGACCGAAAAGCTTTGAGGTAAGCGATGACCGGTCTGGAAGAGATCGAACAGTTCATGGCGGCCGGCACCCGGCCGCCCATGATGGACCTGTTCGACATCGATCTGCTTGAGGCGGAGGAGGGGAAGGTCGTCTTTGTCGCGACGCCCACCTCGCAGACCTACAATTTCATGGGCATCGCCCATGGTGGCTATGCCGCGACGCTGCTGGATTCGGCCTGCGGCATCGCGGCGAACTCCGCGGCCCAAGTGCCCATCAACTGCGTCACGCTCGAACTCAAGGTCGCCCATCATGCGCCCTTGACCGACAGGGTCGGGATGGTCCGTGCAATCGGCCAGGTGGTGTCGATGGGCAAGAGGGTGGCGCATACCGAGGCGCGTCTGATCGACATGGCCGGCAAACTCTATGCCTCCGCGACATCGACCTTGCTGCTCGTCGATCGGGCGGCCTGAACAGGAAAGAAGATATGGAAGTCGTTATCCCGCACAGCCTTGGTAAAATCGAAGCGAAGAGCAGGATCGAGGCCGGCCTGCCCAAGCTGGCAGCGCATATCCCGGGAGGCGGTTCGCTCAGTTCCGAGTGGGTATCGGACTACGCACTACACTTGGTCATCGGGGCGATGGGGCAGAATATCCCGGTGCAACTCGACATTGAGGATAGCGAGATTCGCGGCGACGTCAGCGTACCGCTGTTCCTCAAAATGATGTCAGGACAGATTTCGGATTTTGTGAAAACGAGCGCCGAGAAAATGCTCAGCAAGGCATGATGAATTTACTGGCCGCAGGACAATATCGTTGCTCTGCGATGGTTGAGTTTACGAGAATCTGCCCTGTTTCCTAGCCGATAGTGTCCGCGCGAGGGCTTTGTGATGGAAGAAATCGCTCCCCGAGTTTTCAGGATCATTAGCCGTCAGCTCGGCGTCTATCCGGATCAGATTGCCCTTGCTTCGTCTTTCTACGATGACATCGGCGTGGATAGTCTCGATGTGCTGGAAGTTGTGATGGCGCTTGAAGACGAATTCGGACTCACTATCCCGGATGAAGCCGCCGGTGAGGTCAAAACAGTAGAGGATGCGGTCAAGCTGGTCGAAGCATGGATAGCCAAGTGAGATAAAACCCACGATCCTCTGAAACCGCAATTCACGACGACAATGAAATCTAGATAGCTCTTTGGTCGCCTGACGTATCACTTCCATGATCATGGCTACCGTGATCGCGCATAGCCGCAATATGCTTTGCGCCAGAAACGGGATTTCATCTATCGCTTTGCCCACTCGATGACGGAATGGTGTTTCCGAAAAGAATATAGCGAACCATGTTATCTAATGACGAATTGCTGTCTTCTCACATTTGACGAACTGGCTGGTAACGTCGGAGCGGGAAGATGCATGAAAGAGGTAGATCATGCGATACCGTTCATTAGGCCTGGCTACAGTCTTGATTGTCACGAGCACCGCTTGGGCGCAGACGCCGTCGGATAACCAACATGCGCTGATCGGACCGCCCCAACTCCACGCCCTTCCCGTCACCGCTCCGACGCTCGTCGAGGCCTATGGTCCTGATCCTCTGCAGATCGGTGAACTGCGCTTGCCTGCAGGTCCTGGCCCGTTTCCCGTCGTCATGGTCATTTACGGTGGCTGCTGGACCAAAGGCTATGAGACACTGGCAGGCACGGCGCCGTTGGCGAGCGCCTTGACGGACAAGGGCGTGGCGACATGGAATATAGAGTATCGACAGGTTGGTGACACCCGCGGCGGGTGGCCTGGGACCTTCCAGGATTGGGGAGCGGCGCTCGATCACTTGAGGGTGCTGGCACGAACCCAGCCTCTGGACCTGAAGCATGTGGTGACGGTGGGACATTCTGCCGGCGCCCACGCTGCCCTGTGGCTGGCGGCCCGTCCCAGATTGCCTGCCGACAGCGAGGTCCGCGGCGCTGATCCACTGAAGGTTTCCGCCGCGGTCGCCATCGACGGCCCAGGCGACCTGCGAACCCTGTACGGGTTCGACAAGGATAGCCGAATGCGTTCTCGGCAGTGCGGAACATCAACGTCAGCAACGTGATTTCATCGCCGGTCGTCGAAATCGTAAGCGCCACAAGGACCAACCATCCCCAGCCTTGCCGAAACTCAACTCCCACTCACTTAACCTTCCGCACAGCCCCGCACTTTCCGGGTCACTCTGCACACTTCAAATCTCAACCGACAATCAGGTGAATAGCTTTAGCGTCGTTCTGCCAACCACTTAAGCGCCGATAGGCTTGGCATGAACAGATATTCGCCTCCCTTCATGACATTGAAAGTCTGCACACCGTCGATGCGCTTGCGCGCGGGCGCCTGCGGGATGGTGAACCGACCGTCCTCCTCATGCAGGCCGACGATTGGATCGCGCTCTTCGCCAAGGTCGACGAAATTCCCGCGATTGATCCATTCCTGCTGCATGAACTCGATCGTGTCATAGGCACGCGCGCTGATGAAGATGAAGAACAGGCCGCGATCGCCTTTCTTATCGTCCTGCGGCGTGACATCCTCGGAATAGACCGGCCCGAAGGTCGAGGAACGACGGATGATCCTGTGGATGTTGACGTCGGTGAGCAGCGTCAACTCGGAGTCGCGGGGATTGAGCCGGCGCATATGGCAGCCAAGCGGCACAACGCGACCTTTGGGGTCATCCTTGAAGCTGAAGTCGTTGTTGCGCTGCGGGTCGGCGCCGAGGTCGGGATCGTCGTGATCGGGCGACAGCGTCAAGGGCGCGCCGGAACGCCAGCGACCGAACATCTTGGCGGCTAATAGCTCGCGTTCCTCCGGCGTCTCGCCATGCGCCTTGAGGAAGGCGTTAAAACAGCCGACCCGGCTGTTGTACTTGCGCATAACGACGAAGGTGCCGTTCTTGCCCAGCCCGGCGGGCTCGGGCATGCCAAGCGGTTGGCCGTTCTCGCTTTCATATCCAAGAATGAACTCGCCCGCCTTGATCGGGCGCTCCTCGCCCGGCAGCGGATCGACGCCGCTACCCTCGACGGCGGGCTGGGAGATCGAATCCCGGAAACCGAACGGGTTTTTCGCGCCATCCGGCGCGCCGAAACGATGCTCGCCGAGCAGGGTCACGCCGCTGCTCCGGTCGAGTTCGGTGCGCGCCGTCGCCAGCGCCTTATCGAGCGCAGCATCATCCACGGCGTAGATAGTCAGCGCGAGATGGCAGTTGCCGGGCTTGAACACCTCTTCCCAGTTTTCAGGCGCGTTGGGCCCGAAGTCGCGAAGCTGCTCCGCGCGTGCGGCCATGCCCTGCTGGAAGGGGAGCGGGAATGTCTTGAGCTGCGCTTCGGGAACGCCGAGCGCCTTCAGCCCCTCGAAGCTGAGTGCGGCCCCGATCCAGAAATCAAGATCCTCGCTCCAGTTGTCGGCAGATGCGATATGGGGCGCGAGCCGGCCGAGAAGATCGCGCGCGCCCTCCGCCTCGTCGAAATGGAGCATGGCGTGGATACCGACATAAGGCTCGGGCCGGCTTCGCAGGATCAGCGCCTGAATGTCGTGCAGATCGAGCGTAACGCTGTCGCGCCGGAAGCGCTCTTTCAGTTTCTGAAGGATCGCCATGGCTCAGCCCACCTTGTCCAGGAATTCGTTGACCGCATGCTCCATCCGCTGAAGGCGGCGCACGTCGACGACGGTCACCTGCGGGTTGGCGACGAACCAGCCGGCAGCGGTGATCTGATGCTCGGCGATGAAATCCTTGACCTTGGGGCTTGCGATGCCAGGCCAACCTTCGACCGAAGCGAAAAGCAGGTCCATCAGGTCGGGGATCTTGGTGGCGAAGTCGTTGATATAGGTGTCCCAGTCGCCGTCATAGGCGGTGGCGAACAGGATGCGTGTGTCGTTGTCGAAGAACACGAACCGCATATTGTGGAGCGTGCCGACCTTCTGCGCGCCATCGAAATTGCCGTTCACCAGCCCGAAGATGCGTTTCAGCCGGTCCGCGCCGCCTGGCTTCAAGTTTGCGATGGCTGTGAGCTCGGAGACATTGCCGGACTGGGCGCCGACACGGCCAGCCGAGCCCGCCGTGCCCTTGAGGTCGGGATTGTGCTTCGTCACCATCTGCTCAAGGGCGAGCTTGGCGAGCTGCGGCGCGTCGCCGGCCACTTCCTCGATCCGCCGCCGGATGGCTTGAAGGCGGGTTTCGTCGATCTGCGGGGTATCTTCGGTTTCGGCCATGGCTGGCCTCCTTTCGTGATTGCGTGTGACGATCGGTGCGTCAGTCCGGGATGGCGTCGATGTTTGTCGGCTCGACACGAGGCTGGGCGTTCATCTCATGGCGGTAGCGGGTGGATCGCTCATAGGCGGCGATGCGCACCCGCATGATCGATCCGAGCGGCTGATGATCGCGGATACCGTGCCAGGGATTGAACGACAGCACGTCATCGCCATAGACCCGCCGCGCCGGCGAATAGGCGTCCTGCGGCGGGATGCGCAGCGTGGCGATCGGCTGGTGTGGCGACAGCTCTTCGGGCCAGAGCACCGCCGCGTCCTCGACAGGCATCTTGTCGAGATCAGCGCAAAGTTGGGCGCGCAGTTGATACTCAGCACCTTGGTCGCGGAAATGCTCGACAACCAGATCGCGCATGGTGGCATCCTCCACCGTGCCGACGTCCTTGCCGGTGAGCGCGCGGACATTGTCGGAAAGCGGCGCGGCGCTGATCTTGGCGATGTAATCGCCAAAACGGATCGCCGCCATCGAGTGATAGGTCTCGCCAAGCAGATGGTCGTTGTCGCGCGCGAGACCGCGCAGCGTGGCGCCGGGCTCGACGCCGACCGCTTCGACCGCAGCTTCCACGCCGCGCGCCACCCCAGCCATCGCTCGCTGGAGAAAGACCGGGTTCTGGGCATTCTTCTCCAGAAGGCTGATGAGCTGGCGATATTTACCGATCGTGCCGAAGCTCAAGGTCGGGATGTTGACGAGCAGGAAATCCTGGTTTTGGCCCTGGTCTTCGGGGAGAAGCCGCTCGCCTTCGACGCCGATCACCTTGATCGCCATGCCGCGCGGGGCGGGAATCGTGTCGGAGTGAATGTCGCCCGGCGCTGATGAGAGGCGGATCACCATGGAATAGGTGGCCGGGCGAGCGAAAAGCCCCTGACGCAGATGCTCCGGCAGTTCCGGTACGACGAGTTCGCCCTTGAGGAACCCGTGGCTCTTGGCATGGGCGTCGCGCACCGCATGGCGGTGGCGTTCGAACGCCTTGCGGTTGGTATTCGCCATGATCTCAAGGATCTCGGCGGTCAGCCGCTCCTCGTCCTTGCCGAGAACCTCCACGTCCGGAGAATAGCCAATGTAGGTTTGAGCCAAGAGCGCTCCTTCACACTGAGATTTCGTTGCCCAGGAACGATTTCGGGTCGAAATCGCCGTTGATTTCGGATATCAGTTGATATCTGGTCTCACTGAGAACGCGGAACCTCCGAAAAGGTTTCGCACGTCTCGCCCGTTGGTTGGAGAACGAACCCATGCCGCTTACGCGCAAGGACACGCAGCGCCAGACGCGGGACCGGCTGATCGCGGCCGCGCATTCCTCGATTATCGAGGAGGGGGTCTCTGCCATGTCGATTCGCAACATCTGCAGCGCCGCAGGGCATTCGCAGGGCGCCTTCTACTCGAACTTCGCCAGCAAGGATGATCTGCTGGTCGAGATCCTGCAAAGCCATATCCAGGACGAGGTCACACTGCTTCGCGACCTGGTCGCGCACTGCTCCGGCGACGATATCGAGGCGACGCTGCAGGTGCTGGCCGCGCGGCTCGCGAAGTTGGCCGACGAGGCACAATGGTCACTGCTCTCGATCGAATTGCAGCTCCATGCCCGGCGCGATCCGGCTTTCGCCGAGCGGCACCGGGAGGGCAAGGCGGCCTGCTATCGGATGTTCGGTGAGCTCGTCGCCGATCTGACGCAACGCTTCGCACTTCGTCCGGCCTTGCCGCCGATGCAGACCGGTATCGGTCTTTACGCGGTCTGGATGGGACTGGCGGTGCAGGGCGATGTCGAAGGCGCCATGCCGCGCGACGAGATGCTCGTCGGCTTCTTCCGCGCCATGGCAGGACTGGGTTCGTCGCATGAGGAGCAGGCGTATTCGTGAGCGGGATCGTGTCAGATCGTCGACGCATCGGCTGCGATGAGCACGGACACCCACTCGTCGGCGAGGTGGATGAGCATCGGCGCTTCCATATCCGCTTCCGCGCCCGGGACGCCGACATCGACGAACTCGGCCATGTCAACAATGCGGTCTGGGTGACCTGGATTCAGGATGTGTCGGTGGCGCATTGGCTGACGGCCGCGCGGCCGCAGGATCGCGACCGGTTCGTCGCGGTCGTGCTGCACCATGAGGTCGACTATCGCGGCAATGTCCGGGCGGGAGACGAGGTCAGTGCGATCACCTGGGTCATCCGAGCGCCGCGGGGTGCCCGCTATGCACGATGTGTCGAATTCCATGCCGAAGACGGCCGGACGATCGTCGCCTCGCTGACCCAATGGGCCCTGGTCGATCGGGAAACCGGCAAACTGGCCCGCGTCCCGGTGGAGGTGGCGGCTCCGTTTCTAAGTGACGATACCGCGCAGAAGGAAATTGGATGAGCGATATCAGGAAAGTGGCGGTTCTCGGCACGGGAGTCCTCGGGAGCCAGATCGCCTTCCAGACGGCCTATAGCGGCTTCGATGTTGTCGCCTACGACATCAGCGAGGAAGCGCTCGAACAGGCGCGCGCACGGCTGGCGGCGCTCGTCGAAACCTACACGAACGAGGTGTCGGGCGCGGCTGGCGGCAAGGCGGCCGGGGTGCTCAAGCGGATCGCTCTGCTGAGCGATCTCGGCGCGGCCGTCGCGGACGCGGACCTCGTGATCGAGGCGGTTCCGGAGGTTCTTTCGATCAAGCAGGCGCTCTACGAGAAACTGGCGGGGGTCGCGCCGGACAGGACGATCTTCGCCACCAATAGCTCGACCCTGCTGCCGAGCGACCTGAAGGCTTACACCGGCCGACCGGACCGGTTTCTGGCGCTGCACTTCGCCAACAGCATCTGGAAGTTCAACACCGCCGAGGTGATGGGCACGGACGACACCGATCCGGCCGTGTTCGATGCCCTGATCGCCTTCGCCTCCGCCATCGGCATGGTGCCGATCCCGGTGCGCAAGGAGAAAGCGGGTTACGTCCTCAATTCGCTTTTGGTGCCGCTCCTGAACGCGGCCGCCGATCTGGCGGCCGGCGGCTATGCCGAGCCGGAAGATGTCGACAAGGTCTGGCGGATCGCCACCGGCGCGCCGATGGGGCCGTTCCAGATCTACGACATCATCGGATTGAACACCCCCTACAACATCCTCTCGCATGGCGACGAGCATGCTCAGTCGCTCGCCGCCTGGCTGAAGGAAAACTACATCGACAAGGGCAGGCTCGGCATCGCCTCGGGCGAAGGCTTCTACAGCTACAAGCCCTCCGCAGACTGATCCCAACAAGAAGAACAGGAGTTCGCCATGCACTATAGCAGCGGAAACTATGAAGCCTTCGTGCGTCCCCGCAAGCCCGAGGGCGCCGACAAGAAGACGGCCTGGTTTGTCGGTTCGGGGCTGGCGGGGCTTGCCGGCGCGGCCTTCCTGATCCGCGACGGCGGCGTTTCCGGCGACCGCATCACCATCCTTGAAGAGCTGGAAATCCCTGGTGGCGCGCTCGATGGTCTGGACGTGCCCGAAAAGGGCTTCGTCATTCGCGGCGGCCGCGAAATGGAAGAACATTTCGAGTGCCTGTGGGACCTTTATCGCTCGATCCCCTCGCTGGAGATCGAGGACGCCAGCGTGCTCGACGAGTTCTACCGGCTCAACAAGGACGATCCCAACTTTTCGCTCCAGCGCACGACGCAGAACCAGGGCCAGGACGTGCCCGACAAAGCGCTGTTGACGCTAAACGACAAGGCCCAGAAGGACCTGCTCTCGGTCTTCCTCGCGACGCGCGAGGAGATGGAGAACAAGCGTATCAACGAGGTCTTCGGCGAAGACTTCCTCAAAAGCAATTTCTGGCTCTACTGGCGCACCATGTTCGCCTTCGAGGAATGGCATTCCGCGCTGGAGATGAAGCTCTACCTGCACCGCTTCATCCATCATATCGGCAGTCTCGCCGACTTCTCCTCGCTCAAGTTCAACCGCTATAACCAGTATGAATCGATGGTCCTGCCGCTGGTGAAGTGGCTGACCGATCACGGCGTCACGTTCCGCTACGGCGTCGAGGTCACCGATGTCGATTTCGACATCCAGCCCGGCCGCAAGCAAGCGACCCGCATTCACTGGAAAGAGCGCGGCGTCGAAGGCGGCGTCGATCTCGGGCCAGACGATCTCGTCTTCATCACGATCGGCTCGCTGACCGAGAATTCCGACAATGGCGACCACAGGACGCCGGCGAAGCTCAATGAAGGACCGGCGCCGGCCTGGGACCTGTGGCGCCGCATCGCCGCGAAGGATCCGGCCTTCGGCCGCCCCGACGTGTTCGGCGCCCATATCCCGGAGACGAAATGGGCCTCCGCCTCCATCACCGCCCTCGACGCCCGCATTCCGGCCTATGTCGAGAAGATCACCAAGCGGAACCCCTTTACCGGCAAGATCGTCTCCGCCGGTATCGTCACGGTGAAGGACTCGGCGTGGCTGCTGAGCTGGACGGTTCATCGCCAGCCGCATTTCAAGAAGCAGCCCAAAGATCAGATGATCGCCTGGTTCTACGCGCTCTTTGTCGATTGCCCCGGCGACTTCGTGAAGAAGCCGATGCAGGAATGCACCGGTGAGGAGATCACCCAGGAATGGCTCTATCACCTCGGCGTGCCGGTCGAGGACATTCCCGAACTCGCGGCATCCGGCGCCAGCACCGTTCCCACGATGATGCCCTATATTACCGCCTTCTTCATGCCGCGCCAGGCGGGTGACCGGCCGGACGTGGTGCCGGAGGGCGCGGTCAACTTCGCCTTCATCGGCCAGTTCGCGGAATCGAAGCAGCGGGACTGCATCTTCACCACGGAATATTCGGTGAGAACCCCGATGGAGGCCGTCTACACGCTGATGAATGTCGAGCGCGGCGTGCCGGAGGTCTTCAACTCGACCTATGATATTCGTACACTTCTTGCTGCGATCGGTCCGCTGCGGGACGGCAAGGGCATCGATCTTCCCGGACCGGCCTTCCTGCGCAAGCTGCTGATGAAGAAGCTCGAAGGCACAGAGATCGCCAAGCTGCTCGAAGAGTTCCATCTGATCGAGGAGTGAACAAAGACCGAAAGGCACGCGCGGCGTGTGAAAGGTGATGAATGGCCGACGACGATCAGAAGAGCGAACGCGCCGCCGAGGTGACTGGGGCGCACGGCCATCATCACCATCATGAGCCGGACGGCGAAACGCCGTCCGGTCACGTCGACCATGATCCGGTCTGTGGCATGGTGGTCGATCCCGCCAGGACCGCTCACAAGGCTGAGTATGAAGGCGAGCGTTACGCCTTCTGCTCGGCCGGCTGTAAGGCGAAGTTCGACGCCGACCCCGTGCATTATGCAGCACGGGTAGCGCATGCCGAGCCGCACCATGAGGGTGCTGCTACCCATAGCGATCATTCCCACCCTACGCGGCCATCTTCTCGCATTCTTCCGCGCAACCTTTCAGCCGAGGGACTAGCGAGTGCATGCCGTCCTTCCCGATTGGGAACGCATGATGAGCAGGAGAGGGAAGGGGGAGCACCACTCGAGCAAACCTGTAAACGCTCGCGATAAATGGCGGCGTTCTGATCGCGCTATTTGACGTTAGCGATATCTAATTTGCCCGCGAGTCGAAGGACCGCGTGTGTTCGAGACCGCGCATACCGATGAGAGCGGTTCGAGCCCCCAAACGCAAAATTTTCCTATAAAGATGGGGCCGATCAGCGCGCGTGGCATGCGCAGGAGGATTCTTCAGGTGTCTGAACCGCCACTGCTGAATGCAATTGACGCGTCGCTGCGAAACCTATCGTTGCGACAACGCGTTATTGCGGGAAATATCGCCAACAGCGAGACGCCTGGATATAAAGCGCGTGATGTCAACGCGCCTGATTTTGCTAAACTTCTTGAGAGTACTTTGAGTCCGAGAAACGGGCCACAGATAGCACGACCGCAGGTGGCAATTACCGCAAGCATGGCAGCATTGGGGGCTCGTCCGCCACAGCTGTCCAATGAGATCGTACTCGATAGAGACACAAGTGAAACAAAGCCAGACGGCAACAACGTGACGTTGGAAGACCAGCTTCTTAAAATGGGCAATATTCAGGCTGAATTCTCAACGGTCGCGGGGATCAGCCGCAAGCTGGATAGCTACATGAAAACCGCTCTCGGTACAAAGCGAGGGTAAATACCAGCTCCAACGTGCTTCTAGTGTCGGCTTTTGGATCAACCCATACCCGTTACGCGGATGCCGTCTTGGCCTCCGCGGAGCGCACATAGGCATAGAGCGTCGGTTTGGAGATGCCTAGCATGGAGCAGACTTTGGCGATCGGCATCGTGTTCTCGTGATATAGCCGAACGGCCAGGTCGCGCTTGTCCTTGCTGAGCGCGGTCGGCCGTCCGCCCTTCTTGCCACGGGCGCGGGCGGCAGTGAGGCCTGCCTGGGTGCGCTCGCGGATCAGGTTACGCTCGAACTCCGCCAGCGCACCGAACAGATGGAACGTCAGCTTGCCCGAGGACGTATTGGTGTCGATCGCCTCGTGCAGGCTCAGCAGCCCAACCTTCTCTTCGTCGAGATAGGTCATCCACCCGATCAGATCGCGCAGCGAGCGGCCAAGCCGGTCGAGCCGCCATACCACCAGTGTGTCGCCGGCACGAAGCTGCTCCTTCACCTGGTCGAGGCCGGGCCTGGCGGCGGTCGCGCCCGACGCCTTGTCGGTGATGACCTTCCCGCACCCGGCCGCGAGCAGGGCATCCTTTTGCAGGTCGAGATTCTGCTCGGCGGTCGAGACGCGCGCGTAACCGATCTTCATGGTTGGCGGCTGTTGCGGCGCCGGCGACCGGCTGTTGGCAAGGAAGTCGTCATTGACAGGATTATGTTGCCCTAGTTTTCTTTACCGGGTAGATTTACGTCGAACAGGCCGGTTTTGCAATCGAGCGGATCTCGCAACGTGGCAGGCAAGCAAATCTCCGTTTTCCTTACCTCCGGCATGGACCGTCGGCGGTGACCCACCCGGCGCTCGTTCCGCCACTGGCGACCGAGCGCTATCGCATCCTCGAACCGCATCTGACCGAAAACATCCCGCTCGCGGACCTCGCTCGCACCGGCACGGTGAGCGAACGAACATTGCAGCGTTGGCTCGCTCGCTATCGGTCAGACGGCCTCGTCGGCCTCGCGCGCATCTCGCGCGCCGATCGGGGCAGGTTGCAACTGCCGGACCACCTGGTCGAGCTTGTCCGCGACCTTGCCATCAAGCGTCCACGTCCCCCGATCGCCGCCATTCACCGGAAGGTCCAGGAACTCGCCGTCGCTGAGGGGCACCGGTCACCAAGTTATTCGGCCGTCGCGCGTGTCGTCAGGGCAATACCGGCAAGCCGGATCGCCGTGGCCTCCGATCCGGCCGCCTATCGCGACGAGCACGAGCTGGTGCATCGGCGTGAAGCCGCGGCCTCAAACGAGATGTGGCAGGCGGATCATACCGTGCTCGACATCATCGTGCTCGATGACAACGGAACGCCGGTGCGCCCTTGGCTGACCGTCATTCTCGATGATCACAGTCGGGCCATCGCCGGCTACTTCCTTAGCCTCGACGCGCCGAGCGCCCTCAATACCGCGCTGGCATTGCGGCAGGCGATCTGGCGCAAGCCCAATCCCGAGTGGATAATCAGCGGCATCCCCGAGCAGCTCTACGTCGACAACGGCTCGGATTTCATCTCCGAGCACATCGAGCAGGCGTGCATCGCCCTCAAAATCCGCCTCATCCATTCGCTGCCGGGTCGCCCGCGCGGGCGCGGCAAGATCGAGCGGGTGTTCCGCACCATCAACGACATGTTCTTGTCAGAGCTGCCCGGACACACAATCGCTGGCAAGCCGTTGTCGGCCCCGGCACTCACGCTCAACGAGTTGCATGCCCGGTTCGAGACGTTCGTATGCGACGTCTATCACCGCCGCCCGCATGGCAGCACCGGAGAACTCCCGATCACGCGATGGCAAAAGGGCGGGTTCCTGCCCGCCATGCCGGACAGCCTCGAACAGCTCGATATGCTGCTCGTGCATGTGCCCAAGCCCCGCAAGGTGCTGCGCGACGGCATCCGCCTGATGGGCAGGCGCTATGTCGAGCCGACGCTCGCCGCCTTCGTCGGTGAACAGGTCGAGGCGGTCTATGATCCTCGCGACCTGACCGAAATCCATGTCTACCACCAAGGCCAGTTCGTCTGCCGGGCGCTCAGCCCCAAGCACGAAGGTAGCCCGTCGCTGCGCGCGATCCAGCGAGCGCGGCGCAGCGCAAGAGAGCGCGACAAACAGGCGCTCGCCACCCCGGAGATCTTCGATGGCGACCAAGAGGATACGGCTTCCCGGCCCACCACCTATCGAGGCCTCCGGCTCTACGCCGCTGACGATTGAGTTCCCGGCCGAGCAGCCGTTCCTGCCGACGCGCGAACATGCCCGGTTCGTCGAGTTTGCCGAAGCCTGCGGGCACTACCGCTATATCGGCGTGTGTCACGGGCGACCGGGAGTCGGAAAGACGCGATCGGCGCGGAAGTTTGCCAGCCTTCCCAATCTGCAAGGCTATGGCGCAATGAGTCCCATCGCTCCGGCGCTGGCGGAGGAAATCGCTCGATGCCGAGCCATGTTCTACACGGTTTCGGTCAGCAACACGCCCAAGGCAATCGACCAGGCGATGGGAGTCAATCTAACGAAATTGGGCTACGCGCGCATGACCATCGTCGCTGGCTCGGTGGATGACGTAGACCATGACGCTGCCCGCATGGCCTGTCCGCTCGTTATCCTCGATGAAGCCGACCGGCTGACCATCAAGTCGCTCGAACACCTTCGCGACATGGCCGATCGCCGTGGGTTCGGATTGATCCTGATGGGAATGCCGGGCCTTGAAAAGCGCCTCGCCCGCTATGCCCAGCTCTACTCACGGATCGGCTTCGTTCACGAGTTCAAACCGTTGACGGAGACGGAAATGCGCTTTTTGCTCGCCACCCACGTCAGCAATTTCGGCATCACCTTCGATCCGACCCAGCTCGACGCGATCGAGGCACAGGCAGCGGTAATCCGCATCACGCGCGGCAACTTCCGGCTGATGGAGCGCCTGTTCGCCCAGATGCGCCGGATCATGACCCTCAACCGCGTCGATGACGTGTCGCCCGACATCGTGCAGGCCGCCCGCGACTGTCTTGTGATAGGACCAGGCAACTGACAAATATCGCGATAAGAAAGCCGACATTTAGCGAGGACGTTTACACAAACCCTGCGAAACCGTTGCCGCCGGATTCTCAAAAGCCGTTCTCAAAATGGCTTTCTCAGAAAGGGCGTTCCACACGGAGTTGAGAGAATGAAGCACAATGCTCATCTGCTAGCTCGGGTGCGTAGACGCTCGCGCTAAGTGGCGGCATTCTGATCACGCTATCAGACGTGCTCCAAGCTAAGCAGGGAAGAGCTCGGCGACCCGAAAAACACCTGTTTGTCGTACATCCCTGTCGAAAACAGGGTTTTCCGTCAATCCGCCGCCGGCATTGGCGGGCATTGGGACATATCCGCCATTATTGCATTACGTGTCCAACGGCAGGTTTTGCCAAGAGTCGACGTCTAGAACATCCGCGCTCACTCATCCAAAGACAGGAAGCGAGGGAAAGCTCCTTCGCTGCGGGAGCCGCGCACACATGGGCGCACAACCACCGCAGTATCGGCAACTACCTTTGTTCAAGCGCCGCCCACGCCAGAATGCCAGTCACAAGGTCGGCTGGTACGTGACAGGAAATTTGGCTGGCGCATAGTTCCAACCATCCCCTCACCGGCTCCCAAGATGGGAACAGATACGTTCATCTGCTCGTCAAGCCATCTGAAGATGAAATACACGTTGCACGAACTTTCGCGTCGTAAAGAAAATGGTTCCCGCTGCAGCGGTAACGAAAATAGCAGGCACTAAAGCCGTTAAATTGGAGATCTGGACCGCTATTAGCACCACTGCTCCACCAGCAGCGAAGGCGATGGCTGTCGGGATCAGCGGTCGTAGAGGGGAGTAAACGGCAAAGTGTAAATGGATCATCCTCCGCCGGATCAAGGCCCTGGCGATGTACCCCAACAACAGCCCCGAGGCGATTCCGACCATACCGAAACGTGCCAGGAGAAAGGAAGCCACTATGCCGATTACTGCGCCTGCTACCGTTATTACAAGCCCTTGCCCCGGCGCGCGATACGCGAACAGCAGATCGGCTATGCCGAAGCCAGCCTGCAGAATCTCGGCAAGGCACAGGATCAGCATTGGAGCATAGGCGGCAGGATAATAGCCGCCCAGCAGACGAAGTATCGCCGCTCCCATGCCGGCGATCAGCAGGAAGGTCGGCAACTGCAGATCCAATATCTTCCTGCTCACGCCGGCGATGGTGTGCCTCGCCGGACCGAGACCGGAAAGTCGCAACTCCCGCGCAACGATGGGCGTCAACAGCGCATCGAAGGACTGTCGCACCTGCCGAAGTGGCGTGCAGACCTGCCGTGCCACACCATAGATGCCTGCCGGAGCATCACCTAACATCAAACCGACGATGTAAAGGTCTACGCGTTCTGCAAGCGCGGTGACGCAATCCGTCGCCGTCACCCAGCCATTGTGGCGGATCGTGCTGAACAACTGCCGAAAATCAGAGGGCCTTATGGTCACGCCTCGCATGTCAAAGCTCCGCAGCACTGCGGACAGAGCAAAGACAATCGCCGCAAGCGTCCCGGCGGCATAGCCTATCACGAGGCCAAATTGCGGGGCGCCGAACCAGAAGGCGACCACGGATACCAGAACCGCCACATAGGGTTCGATGATGCTCCTGCAGAGCACCTCGTAGCGGACAAGCCCCTGCCAGCGTGTGGCGGCAAGCAGGAGATCCAGCAACGCTTGCCCAGTGATGATCGGCGCCATCCACAACAGGGTCCGGCCAACTAGTCCCAGCCCCGGCAAGAGCAATATGCAGGAAACAATCAGCACCGTTACCAGCGCACTGGCACCGACGACGATCAGACCGGTTTCGAGCAGGCGGTCACCCGGCGATGTTGAATGCTCCGCATTTTCCAGGATCTGGAAAAGCATGGTCTTCATGCCCGCCCCGCCGATGGTGATGGAAACCTCAACGACGGCGAGCGCGACGCTGTACGCACCGTAAAGCGTGGCGCCATATAGGACGGCCGCCACCAACAGGAAGGAAATGCGGGCACCGAACTTGATCGCGAACCCGCCGCCCACCGCCAGCGCTCCGCGCTGGAGCCGTCGATTTCCATCAGAACTCTGCGCGTCGGGTGCCTTAGGCGGCGACCCGTCAACGGTCATTTGGGGCCATTCGGGGGAGGCGGCGTTGCAGGCGTGTCCGGCTGCACCTCCGGCTTGCGCTTGCGATGGCCGTGAACATGCAACGCGTCGATTTCCGCCTGCCTGGACTGGAGGTAGGATGCCCGAGAAGCCGCATATGGATCCGGCGAGTCGCGGAATTTCTGCAACTTGTCGGCGAATTCAACACGGTCGTCCAAGGTTCCGATGATGGTGGCGGGCAACGTATACCAGACGCGGTTGAAGGGCTTTCCAACTGTCGAGGGCAATAGCAGCTTGTCTACGGACAAGCCGACCAGATCGCGCACCGTAGTCGGCCCGACGAGCGGAAGGAAAAGAAAGGGCCCCGGCTTGATGCCATAGAAGCCCATCGTGTTGGCAAAGCTGTTGCGCCTTTTGGGAAGCCGGAAGGGCTTCTTCTTCGCCACGTCGACCACGCCGGCAATGCCGAGCGTGGAATTGACTCCAAAGCGCCCGACCGTTTCGAACGCTTTCCCGATCTTGTGCTGCAGAATATAATTTACGAAAACGACCGGTTCGTTCAGATTATTGAAGAAATGGCGCAATCCCGCGCGAATGAAGGACGGCACTATTTTGGAATAGGTCTTTGCCGCGGGTGCGACGACCAGCTTGTCGGCCGTCTGCACGACGGCGTAGGTCTTGAGGTTCACTTCCTGAAGAGGATCCTCGCGGGGCGGACGCGGTCTCGCACTGACGACGATCTCGTCATCTTCCGGATTTGCCTGCTGGGCTTGCTCGGGTGCGGCGCTGGCGGCCTGCGGCACAGTGTGGGTCGGCGCAATGGTGGCTTGCCCCGGCTCGGTTGCAGCGCTGGCGGCCCGCGGCGCGATCTGACCCGGTGCAACCGTGGCTTGCTCCGATGCGGAGGTGGACTGGGCATCCAAAGCGGGCACTACAACGGAAAGGACCGGCACCGCGATCAGTTCGTCGGGCGTGCCTGCCGGGTCCGCCGCCGCAGGACCGCTGGCCAGGAGCATCGCCGCTATGAGAGGAGAAACACCCATTATTGGACATTCATGGCAGTGTGTCTCGCTGCATTCGGCACGGATATGGGGCGACTGTCACCGACATTCCGATCGTCCGGAGAGGTCGACAGGACGGGTTTGGCGGGCGCAAATCGTTCCTTATCAGCAAACTCAAACGAAAGTCACCGCCCATTCGTGGGCCGGCGGGCACCGGATGCAGGCCATCTCCGCAACCGCCCTTGGGAGCCTGCCTGAACCGGCGATGACGGCCATTGCAAATCGCTTGCTGAGCGGGCACCTTAACCCGTAGATTACGCTTCAATGACGCTTGCCATCACCGACCTGTCACGAGACCGTCGGATAGAAGATCCGACCAACCTGTGGATTATCCATCCAGCGGCGCGCCGCCTGCTGCCCTGGTTCCTTGCGCGCGGGATCTCCGCCAATGCCGTTTCCCTGGGCGGGCTCGCCTTGGGCACGGTAGCGGCGCTCGCCTACGCGCAGTGGAAAATCTGGCCTTTCGCCCTTGCCGGCTTGCTGCTGTCCGTCGGCTGGCTCATCGCCGACGGCCTGGACGGGATGATCGCGCGTGCCACCGGCACCGCCAGCCCGCTGGGGCGCGTGCTGGACGGGGTATGCGACCACGGCGTTTTCATCCTGATCTATGTTGCGCTGGCCTTGTCGATCGGCACGGTGGAAGGCTGGGCATTGGCGGTCGCCGCCGGCGTTGCCCATATGGTGCAATCCAACATGTTCGAGAGCGAGCGCGCCCGCTTTCACCGTCGTTGCAAGGCAGTGGCGATGATCGCGCTTCCTGCGCCCAGCCGCAATCCGCTCGTTCGCCTGTATGATTTTGGCTGGGGGATGTTGGATCGCGTCGCGGCGCGATTCGATGACGTGCTGCAGCATCACCCTGCGCCCGCGGACCTTGCGGCGACCTATGGAGCCTTGGCCGCCAAGCCCATGCGGCTGATGAGCCTGTTGTCCGCCAATGTTCGGGTCTATGCGATTTTCCTTGCCTGCCTCATCGGCAATCCGCGCCTGTTTTGGTGGGTTGAACTCGTCCCACTGAACATCATCCTTATCCTCGGACTGTTCCAACATCGCATGGTCGAAAAACGCCTCGGAACAGTGTCGATGAAACACTCTTCACGAATTGAAGGAATAATGAAGTAATGCCGGCCATTAACATCGCCATCGTTGGTGTAGGAAACTGTGCCAGCTCTCTCGTGCAGGGGCTTTCCTACTATCGCGAAGGTGCAAATGAGACCGTCGGGCTCATGCATTGGGACCTGGGCGGCTATAAGCCGAACGATATCCGTGTCGTCGCTGCATGGGACGTGGATCAGCGCAAGGTCGGTAAGGACGTGTCGGAGGCGATTTTCGCCAAGCCCAATTGCACGGCCATCTTCTGCGAAACCGTGCCGCCTACCGGCACGAAGGTGCAGATGGGGCATGTTCTCGACGGCGTCGCCGAACATATGGCGGACTATGACGACAATCGGACCTTCCTGCTTTCGAGCGAGCGCGAAGCAACCAAGGCGGAAGTGGTCGCAGCCTTGCGCGAGACCAAGACCGACGTGCTGATGAACTATTTGCCAGTCGGCTCGCAGGCCGCCAGCGAGTTCTACGCCGAATGCGCGCTCGAGGCGGGCGTGGCGTTCGTCAACAATATCCCGGTGTTCATCGCCAGTGACCCCGTATGGGCGGAACGCTTCACCAAGGCTGGCGTGCCGATCATCGGCGACGACATCAAGGCGCAGCTCGGTGCCACCATCGTGCATCGCGTGCTGACCGATCTGTTCGCCAAGCGCGGCGTCAAGCTGGAGCGGACCTATCAGCTCAACACCGGCGGCAACACCGACTTTCTGAACATGTCGAATCACCGCCGTCTCGCCTCCAAGAAGATCTCGAAGACCGAGGCGGTGCAGTCGGTCGCTGCCGAGCGCCTGGACGACGAGAATGTTCATATCGGCCCGTCCGATTATGTGCCGTGGCAGAACGACAACAAGGTGTGCTTTCTGCGGATGGAAGGGACCATGTTCGGCGGCGTGCCGATGAACCTCGAGCTGCGCCTTTCCGTCGAGGACAGCCCCAACAGTGCCGGCGTCGCCATCGACATGATCCGGTGCGCCAAGCTGGCCAAGGATCGCGGGCTGGCGGGGCCGATCGATGCGGCATCGGCCTATTTCTGCAAGCACCCGCGTTTTCAGATGACCGACGATCTGGCGGCGCGCGCGGTCGACGAGTTCATTGCACTAGCAGCGGAATGATCGACACCGGCATTGTTCTCGCGGCAGGCGAAGGCTCGCGCCTTCGTGCTGTCGCGCCGCTCAAGCCGCTCTGCCTCGTTAACGGGCAGACCCTGCTTGCCCATGCCGTGTTCGGCATGGCGCAAGCCGGGCTTGCGCGAACGATCGTGGTCGTTGGCTATGAGGCAGAGACGATCGAAGCCTACCTAGCCGCGAACAGCTGGCCGATCCGTGTCGAGACCGTACGGGTAGAGGACCATCGGTATCCCAACGGGTCGTCGCTGCTCGCCGCCGAGCCTCTGCTGGACGGTGTGGAGGCAATCCTTGCGATGTGCGACCATCTGGTCGAGCCACATTTCTATCGGCGCATGGCCGGCACGGCGACGGGCGGCGGTGCGGCGCTCGGGATCGATCGTCGGATCGACAACGACTGGATCGACTTGGACGATGTGACGTGCGTTCAGACGGAGGGCGATCGTCTGGTCGGCATTGGCAAGGGCCTGGCCTTCTATGATTGCTTCGACACAGGCGTCTTTACGGTCGGCAAGGGCCTCTTCGATGCACTTCGCGGATTGGAAAAGCCCTCTCTCACCGAAGGGATGCGGCGCCTGGCATCCGACGGGGCCGCCGGCATCAAAGATTGCAGCGATCTTGAATGGATCGATGTGGACGATGAGCGGGCGTGGCGCATTGCGGAAACATGGCTAACATCAAGCCGTCATCGCGAGGGCGACGCTCAACATCGGCGCTGATAGCGGCCGGATAATGAGGGGGGTGGACACCTAGTCGCGAGATTGGAGGACCAGGAGGACGTCGCGCGCTGGACGGGCACGAGATAGAACGCCGTCGCGATGCTTCGCGCAAAATCGATGGGTTTAAAGGCACGACGAAGCTCCTGATCGACCGAAAAGAGGCGCGAACCGCCGGGAGCCAGAAACGCTGCCGATGACTGCTTTCAGCGAGAGCGGCCGTTCCCGCGCTGATCGGGAACGTCTTGAGTTGGTCGAAAGCGGCCACGCATGCGCCTGTCGGAAAACACATGATTTCCGACACCCTGAGCGACAACCCTGTTTCCGCGATCGTCTTGTCTTAGAAAATGATCGACAAACCCTGTCGCTTTGATGCAGTGTACAGAAAGCTGATTTCGAGGGTTTGTCGTACATGCTCATTGGATACATGCGGGTTTCGTCCGCGGACGATCGCCAATCGGTGGATCTGCAGCGTGACGCGCTCACCATGGCGGGTGTCGACCCGCGGCACATTCATACCGACAAGGCTTCCGGCGCACGGGACGATCGACCAGGCCTTAAAGCCTGCCTCGGCTATCTGGCTGAAGGTGACACACTGGTGGTTTGGAAGCTTGACCGCCTCGGGCGCTCTTTGCCCCACCTCCTCTCGATCATAGCGGACCTGAAAGAGCGGGGTATCGCATTCCGCTCCCTTACCGAGCAGATGGACACGACCACCCCCCACGGCGAGCTGCTGTTCTCCCTGTTCGGTGCTTTGGCACAGTACGAGCGCGCTTTGACGCGAGAGCGAGTGATGGCCGGCCTCGCCGCTGCAAAGCGGAGAGGGCGTAAGGGCGGAAGGCCGCCGGCGATCGATGCGGAGAAGATGGAAGCGGTCATGCAAGCACTGGCATCCGGCACCAGCAAAGCGGCGGTGTGCCGGAATTTCGGCATCGCTCGCTCTACGCTCGTGGGCACCCTTGCTCGTACCGGGTGGACGGGTCCTTCAGACGCTTAGCCGCGTCCGCTCATGGGTCGGAAGCCCCCGGTCCGCTCTCGCCCCACTTCCGGCGGTTGCGAGTGACGGCCTGTTCAAAAGCGGTCGTACCCCCCCGCTGCTGTTGGCACGTGAGATATCGTGATCAGGATGCCGCCACATAGCGTGCGCGTTACGCCCATCTCGAGACTGTCCGCTAAAAGATCGTCGTTCGGACAGGACCGCGCAAGACGGTGGCAGCATGTAAGCGCGCACGGTGCGGGAACGGCTTCCGTGTCGACGCAGCAGAGGGAAGGTAGCTCAGCTGCGCTGTTCGCCAGGTCCTCCAGATTAGGTCCTACAGCAGCTGGCAAGTTTGCCTATTTAGACAGCTCGATAGCGTCAGCGAACGTGACGGTGAGCAACACGGTTCCTGCATCGTCTTGCACCTGGATTTGGTGCTTCAAATCGAGGCGGCCGAGGCGCACCGAATGCGAGGCCAGGTCGCGCGCGGCTTGAATGGCCTTTAGGTGGGCCTCCGCGAGGTTCTGAAGCTCCTGCCCCTGCTCATCGGGAACTTCGATGTCGTTGATGATGCGGAAGTAGAAGCGCGCCATAACGCGGCAATGCTCACCTCGCGCTCGGGTTCCAAGCTTCCCCTTGGGTCATGCTCATTCGTCGACGAGCAGCTCTGAAGGCGGAAGCGGGTTAGCCGGCGCATCTATGGTTTAGTGTCATGTCGCTACGTGCCGAGGCTGGGTATGAAGATAGGCGGCGTCGAAGGTTGCGACTTTTCTGAAGCGGTCCCAATCACGAACTCGGAGCATACCGGAGGAGCGCTCAATGAGCCCTTCGTCACTAAGCTGCCGAAGCATGCGGTTGACATGGACGCTCGTAAGGCCCGTCGCGTCGCCAATCTGCTCTTGTGTGAACGGAAGTCGCGTGTTCTCCGCAGCTCCGAGACCGGCTGCTTCACTGCGGACGACAAACTCGCAGAGCATGTGGGCGATTCTGGTCCTAGCATCGCGGCGGCCGACGTTGAGCACCCACTCACGAAAGATAGACGCATCAATCAGCGCGTCGCGCCAGAATGCGGTGCCAATCGCAGGCTGCCGCGCAATGAGATCACGCAGCGCAGCCATCGGCATCCAAACGAGCTCTACGTCTGTCACTGCGTGCACGGAGTGATCGGCACGCTCCAGGAACAAGTGCTGAAGGTCGAGCATGTCGCCTGCAACGTGGAACGATACGATCTGGCGTCCTCCGTCAGCGGAGAGCTTACTGCGCGCAGCGTACCCGTCGATCAGCAAACAGCATTCCTGTGGCCTTTGGCCCTCCCGAACGATGTACGTGTTAGCGCGCGCGCTAGCTACACGATGAGGCAAGGCACGGATGGCGGCTACGTCTTCTGGCCGGATGTCAGCAAGACGCTGCACCTTCGCAATGAAGCCGCGCAGGGGATGAAGGGCGTCGTTCATTGTCCATCCTCAACGAATTCTGCCGCCGTCAAACTTCTGTGCCTTCCAATCGTTCCATGTATGGAATGGGTGTGCGATCGCGAGACGCTTAAGCCTGCGTTGGAGGTCAACCGTTTCAGCATCTCGCTCCGCGTCAACGTGGCCGAAGGGGAACTGCCCGAGTTCATCCGTGAGCTTCAGCGGGTCTGGTGCGCGGCTCACGCCATAACGTGATGCGGAGGTGTCGCATTTCCACGTTGCGCTTACATCGGGGTAGTTTCGTAGTTTGCCGCCAGTTAGAAAAGGCACATTCCGCCGCAAGATAGAAATGGCACACGCCGCTCTTGGCAGCGGGGGCTGCGTGGAGCCCTCCTCATAGCGCAGCGCTGCCCCCGCTGATGCCCATCACGCCCGGCTCCTGACCCCGGACCCGCGGCGCACGCAGTGGGCCCGGTCACACCGCCTCAACCGCCGGTGCTCGTGCTATCGGGTATGGTATCCACGGAGCTCCGGTCGGACAGGCAGCTCGCGCCCACTTTCGGCCGTTCGACCTCTATGTCATGCCTGCTTCATGAGCGGAAAGTTCACGCGGAACATGGGGGCAGCCTTGTCAGCTTGCGCGCTTGCGCTCGCTGGATGTGCCGAGGGATGGAAGGCGAGTGAGGCCGATAGCCGCGATTGGCTTCCCGGAGCGTTCCCCCATCTCAAGCGAGTAATCGTGCTTCTTCGGACATGTCAGCCCAAACGGCCAAGCGGTTATAACAACATCTGGGTTGACGGATCGAACGACGACGAAAGGCCTCACTGCACCTTCGGTGATGACAGCGGGATCGACCAAATTAGGTCGGAATTGAAGCAGGCTGGAGTTCTTGGCGTCTCTTACTGGCCGAGCGGCACTCCCCGTGGACGAGTGGATTGGGCAGAGTTCGTCTTATTCCGAGAAGGTATTGTCACTTCGGGATCCAGCACGTCCGTGATGTACAAGGCGGAGCCACAGTCTTGCGTCGGTACAACTGAGGGTGACGGAAGCTTCCGAGTGACGTCTCGTTCCATCTCTACCGCGCGATGCCATTGGTTCTGGACCCGATCCGAAGGATAAAGCGGAACGCCGCTTCCCACCCACTCCTGGCCATTGCGAGCGGCGGGCTGTCCAAAAGCGGCTGACATCCCTGCGCTCGTGAGGATGTACGACAAACAGGTGGTTCCGGACACCCCTGCAATCCCAATCTCGGGAGGTCTGCTATACCTGGTGCGCGATGGCACAGTCTCTTTTGAGTGTGTTGATGGCGATTGAAGCACCGGCTGCAGCCTGGTCCTTGAAGGGCATACCCAAAGAGCACCGCCGTTGGCGCGTTCCACCGCAAGCTTCCGGACGAACCAAGCCCGAGACGACCTTGGAGCCGATCGTTGGAGGAGGTGGGTCAGGCGCCTCCTCCGGCGCGACCTTAGGCTCGACGATATCGAAACCGGCTTCCGCTTTCCTCGCGAAACAGCCATTCGGGCATTGCAGCCCTCTGGCTGCAGAATGGAGGTGATTTCCATAGACACACAATCTGCAATCGCGGTGGCGATGCTCTGCATCGCCTTCGCGGGTCTCGTGATCAAGATCATAGAGGCCGCCCGTAAATAACGGGTGAGGGGGCAGGCTCTGGCAGGCCTGTCCCCAATATGCAGAAAGGGCGCACCGCTGGCACGGCACGCCCTTGGAGATGATTCCATAGAAACAATCTGCATGAGCTATATAGGCCGGTGGGCCCTGATGGTCAACGTGGAGGCGAGCGGTAGGAGAGGGGAGGGAGCTTGGACAGGTTTCCCAGTAGGAAGCGCCCTCCTCCCGGCCCCCAACAGCAGCCCCTCTCATGGAGAGGAGAACCGCGGCTGCACGTCGGCTTTGAACATTTGGCTGTAAGCTGCAAGATGTCGCGCTATGCTAGCTCCAACGACAAGGCATCAACGGAGATCTGATGATTACCAGGGGTTCGGAATGGCGTCGCTGGGAGCCCCATATTCACGCGCCGGGAACTGTACTGAACAACCAATTCCGCGGACCCGATCCATGGACCGGCTATATTGACGCCTTAGAGGCCAGCTCGCCGTGCATCGAGGCTATCGCTGCGACCGATTACTATGTAACAGATACCTACTCGCAAATCTTGGCCTACAAAGCGGCAGGCCGGCTTCCGGATGTCGGGTTGATATTTCCAAATATCGAGCTTCGGCTCGATGTGACTGCCCGAAAAGGGTACGTTAACCTGCATCTTCTAGTAAGCCCGGAAGACAACAACCACTTGGTGGAAGTAGGACGCATCCTCAAGCGCCTGCATTTTCATGCCTTTGATGACTCCTTTGATTGCAGCCGGGACGAGCTTATCCGTCTTGGCCGTCGCGCAAACCCGAGCCTGGCAGAGGATCGGGCTGCGCTAGCGCACGGTGCCACCCAATTCCGCGTGAATTTTGCGCAGCTGCGCGAGGTGCTCAAGGGCAGCGAGTGGGCCAGGAAACACATTCTCGTTGCAGTAGCCGGTGGCGCGGATGATGGAACGTCGGGCTTGCGTCAGGCGGCAGACGCAACTGTCCGACAGGAGATCGAGAAGTTCGCGGACATAATCTTCGCAAGTAGTGTTGCCCAGCGAGAGTTTTGGCTCGGCCGCCGAGGCGTGTCCGTCGACCAGCTTCAGGACGGGTATGAAGGCTGTAAGCCCTGCCTCCACGGAAGTGATGCCCATGATCACGCTAGCGTTGGTAATCCGATCGAGAACCGCTATTCTTGGATCAAAGGCGCTGTGACATTCGACGCGCTACGTCAGGCATGCATTGATCCTGCGGGTCGTGCGTACGTCGGTGCTGAGCCGCCACACACGGCCATGCCCTCACAGGTGATCTCGGAAATCGAGCTCGGCAACGCCGCTTGGGCTACAACCCCGAAGTTGCCGCTTAATCCCGGTCTCGTCGCCATCATCGGCGCCCGCGGTTCTGGGAAAACTGCGCTCGCCGACATGATTGCAGCTGGCGCCGATGCGATTCCGCCAGCTGCCTGGAAAGCTGACGAAAATATAAGTCCATCATTTCTCGCCCGTGCTCGCTCTCTGATAGGCGACGGATCATCAACCCTCACTTGGGGCGGAGGAACAACCGTCACGCGGTTTCTGGACGGCCGTGACGCAAATAGTGCCTCCGCATTTCCGAGGGCACGTTACCTCTCCCAGCAATTTGTAGAGGAGCTGTGCTCTTCCAAGGGCGCTTCGGAAGGCCTCATCCATGAAATCGAACGCGTCATTTTCGAGGCTCACCCGCGCGATCAGCGAGACGGAGCGGTAAACTTTGCTCAGCTGCGAGATCGCTGGACTATGCGTTTCCAGCAGGCTCGTCAGCGAGAGAGTGAAGCGATTTCGACGATTTCCGAACGGATCGCAGAGGAGATCGAAAAGGAAACGCTTGTCACCTCGCTGAGCAATCAAGCCGCTCAAAAGCGACTTTTAATCGAAGGGTACTCAAACGACCTTGCTAAGCTGGTCGTTAAGGGCACAGAGGCTCAGGCACAGCGTCACGCTCAGCTTAATGCGGCAGCTCAAGGCGTTAACTCCCGTATCCAACAATATGCCAATCAGCGACGGACCTTCCTCGCCATGCAGGACGAAGTTCGCAGCACCAAGGTCACGAAGGCACCAGAGCTCCTGCGCCAAGCTCAAGCTCGCCATGCAAGCAGCGGCCTCAGCGCAGCGCAATGGGAGGACTTTCTCCTCGTCTACAAGGGCAACGTCGAAAAGGCACTGCAGGAATACATCATCTGGGCCGATCAGGAGATTGCAAACCTTCGTGGCGCCCCCCCGCCACCGACTTCGAATCCGAGCGTCCCACTTGTCGCGGATGACGCAGACCTGGCCACACTACCCTTGGCGCTCATCCAAGCTGAAATGCATCGCCTTGAGCAACTCATCAGCGCTGATCAGGTCGTGCGAGGGCAGTATAATGCACTGTCTGCCCGCATTGCTCAGGAAAACAGTGAACTACAAGGAATTGATTCTTGTCTGCTGGACGCGCAGGGAGCTGCGGCACGACGGAAGGACCTTCAGGTCGAGCGGGACGAAGCCTACGCCCGAATTTTCGAAGCCATCATCAACGAACAGAATGCATTGGCAAAGCTTTACGCGCCTTTGATGGCTCGCCTCGCAGCCGCGCCTGGAACACTCGGAAAGCTTAGCTTTTCTGTTGGCCGGGTGGTAGACGTTCGCCGCTGGGGAGCGTTCGCTGAAGATAATCTTATAGATTGTCGCAAATCGGGTCCTTTCTTCGGACGTGGCTCGCTAATTGATCTTGCGGAAACCACGTTTCGCACGCCTTGGGAGACGGGAAGCTCCTCAGATGTGCAAATCGCTATGTCCGGCTTCATCGCCGCTCACACACGTGATCTGTTTGCGCATGCTCCTTTTGCGCAAAGTCAACGGGCAGAGTTTCGTTCATGGTCAAAGAGCTTTGCGCATTGGCTGTTCAGCACCGACCACATCTCAGTCCGTTATGAAATAAGATACGACGGCATAGACATTCGGAAGCTTTCCCCTGGCACTCGCGGCATTGTCCTGCTTTTGCTGTATCTCGCGTTGGATGATGGGGATGATCGTCCCCTAATAATCGATCAACCGGAGGAAAACCTCGACCCGAAATCGGTTTTCGACGAGCTGGTGTCGCTCTTCATATCGGCCAAAAGCAAGCGGCAGGTGATCATGGTGACGCACAATGCTAACTTGGTCATCAACACCGATGCTGATCAGATCATCATCGCAGAATGTGGTACACATCAGAGCGGTGGCCTTCCGCCTATCACCTACGTTGCCGGAGGTCTGGAAGATGAACACATACGCAAGGCTGTCTGTGACATCCTCGAAGGGGGTGAGCAGGCATTCCGCGAGCGAGCGCGCAGATTGCGCGTAAGGCTGAAAAGATAGCGAGCTTCAGGCCACGCTACGTGACGGGGCAGCGCCGCTGCCCCGTCCGTTTCCGGTCACGCAGCTGCCTGGACGTGCCGGACCATCTCTCGCTTCCATCCAATCATTGCGATGGCGCCGGCTACGAGAACGCCAGTGGAGAGCACTGCCGCCACAGGGGTGGAAAGTCCCGCGTGTGCGACTTCGTACCCTCTCATGACCGTCATTTTGGAAGCGGAGCCGCACAGAACCTACACCAAAACTGAGGTCCGGTGTAATTGAAACTGATGATGCACCTGATGGGTGTGCCGCGAGCCGATCGACGACGATTGATCATGC